>NZ_JBCNTJ010000032.1:0-3143 GCF_039581215.1 Pseudomonas halotolerans | reverse complement strand
ACCCACCGCATTCGCGAGCAAGCCCGCTCCCACATTGGATCTTTGTTTGCCACATAACCCTTGGATTGTGGGGGAGATTCAAGGTTTGCGGCTTTTCTGCCAGTCTCTTTGGCCAGAATGAGCGCTGTGCCACCCGTCTGGGCTGGTTAAGATTCCTGCATCTTTTTCCCATGTTTTTGAGGTTGTCATGCGCTTTTCCGATTTGATCGATGCCGTGCGCCGTCAGCCAGAGGCTGTGACTATTGCGCCTGAATGGGGTCAGGGGCGCGCCAGTTTTGGCGGGCTGGTGGCGGCACTGCAATATGAAGCGATGCGTGCGCGGGTTCCGGCGGATCGCCCGGTGCGTTCGCTGGCGATTACCTTCGTCGGGCCGGTAGAGGCCGACGTGCCCGTCAGTTTCGAAGTCGACGTATTGCGTGAAGGCAAGGCGGTCAGCCAGGTATTGGGGCGAGCGGTACAGAACGGTCAGGTAGTGACCGTGGTACAAGGCAGCTTCGGCGCCTCGCGCTCCTCCGTGGTGGCGGTCCAGGCCGACCCCGCGCCTGAGTTCAAAAGCGTGGAGCAATGCCAGGAACTGCCCTACATCAAGGGCGGTACACCGGAATTCATGCGTCACCTGGCGCTGTGCTGGAGTGTCGGTGGCCTGCCGTTTACGGGCAACAAATCCCGCAGCATGGGGGGCTGGGTGCGCTTGCGTGGTGATGTCAAAGAGGAGCCGCTGAACGAGGGGCACATCCTGGCATTGGTCGATGCCTGGCCTCCGGCGCTGCTACCCCATCTCACTCAAATGGCACCGGGCAGTACGCTCACTTGGACCATTGAATTCGTCCAGCCACTGCTGGAACTCACGACCTTGGACTGGTGTAAATACCTGGCCGAGATCGAGCATGCCCAGGACGGCTACGGCCATGTCGCCGCCAGGTTCTGGAGCGCTGATGGTCGCTTGATCGCCATGAGCCGGCAAACGGTGACAATTTTCGGCTAAGGCGCTTCATGACCGTGGCACTGCAACACGAGTGCGGCAATCATGCCGAGAGAGCCGATGGCGACATTGGCCAGGCTCAGGCTGAACACCCCCGATACCATCAGCAAAAACGCGACAATGAACAGCGGTACGGCAATCTGGTGCAACACTGGATTGCTCGGGTGACCATGATGGTCAAGGCAGGTGCGCCATTGCCAGGCCGGGAAGTGGGGGTGACGTTTGCCCATGATGCTGATCCTTGAGTTCGCTAACCGAATAACCCAAGCGTAAGCCCAGCAGGGCAGCGCGACGAATCGCGGTTGGCTATCGACGTGATAGGTGGCCATAGCCTTTCACCGACGGACTGCTTTTTTATGGGCAGGAGATTTATCCCCGCTGTGGGAGCAAGGCTTGCCCGCGATCCAGGCGCCTCGTTCCCCAGGGAAACCACATCGTTTTCATCGCGGGCAAGCCTTGCTCCCACAGATAAACCCCAGGCCGCAAGCGTTCTACCCAGGCAGCTCAACGGGCTGCGGGGCCCTAAAGCCTGAGCTGCCCGATCGCCTTGTTCAACTCACCGGCCAATGTCGCCAGCTCATGGCTGGTGGTGGCCGAGTCCACCGTCTGACGCACGGTATTTTCAGTGACGTCACGAATACTCACGACCGCCCGGTTCATTTCCTCGGCAACCTGACTTTGCTGTTCGGCCGCCACAGCGATCTGGGTGTTGCTCTCGCGCATCTGCGCCACCGCTCCGGTAATCTGCGCCAGCGCCTCGCCGGCTTCGCAAGCCTGTTGCACGCACTCGTCGGCCTTGTAGGAGCTTTCCTGCATGAAGTCCACCGCGTCCCGGGTTCCGGCCTGCAAGGCCGACACCATGGCGGTGATTTCATCCGTGGAGGTTTGTACGCGCTTGGCCAGGTTGCGTACTTCGTCGGCCACCACCGCAAACCCCCGCCCCATTTCCCCGGCTCGTGCCGCCTCAATGGCCGCGTTGAGGGCCAGAAGATTGGTTTGTTCGGCGATGCTATGGATCACACTGACCACGCTGTTGATCTTCTGGCTGTCCTCGGCCAGGCGCTGGATCATTTCGGCGGTCTGCTGCACACCGCTGGACAGCCCGGTGATCGACTGTTGTACGCGGCTGACCACTTCGCGACCATTGCCGGCCAGGGTGTCGGCGGTTTTCGACAGGTCTCGGGTAGCGCCGGCATGTTGGGCGATGTGATAAACCGTGGCAGACATCTCGTTGATCGCCGTGGCCGCCTGATCGGTTTCGCTTTGCTGGCCGAGCATGCCCTGGCGAACATCGTTCATGCTCGATGCCAGGCGTGCAGCACCGCTGTCCAGTTGCCGGGCGGTGCTGGCAACGGTGTCAACCACACGTTGATAGCCGGCTTGCATGGCGTTGAACGCCGCCGCCATCTGGCCCACTTCGTCCTTGCAGGCCAAGGGTACGCGGGCGGACAGGTCACCGGTTTTCTCTACGTGCAGCATCACATCCTTCAGGGTGTTGAGCTGGCTGAGCAGAAACCGGATCAGCAGCTGCGACGCGCCCAGCATGGCCAGCATCAGCACGAACACCGCCACGGCGTATTGGCTGAAGCGTTCCCTGAATACCTGACTCAGGCTTGCGCCTTGGGCCAGCACGGCGAGTCGTTGGCCTTCACCGGCACGGATCACTTCGGCGCCCAGCAGTGGATTGTCGCCCAACAGGGGGCTGGCCGAGAGCGCTATCCAGCCGTCTGCCTCTGCCAATGAGGGTAATGATTGATCGTTGAACATGGGGATCTGGCCGCGCTGGAATGCCAGCAGGTGATCGGCCTTGGGCGATGGCTGCCCGGCAGGCCAGGTATTGAGCAAGCGCGCCAGGGCCTGAGCGTTCGTCTGGGCCGCCTGGTTGCGCGCCTGTTGCTCAAGCTGCACCGCGTAGAGGACGAGCAGCAAGGTTGTGACAAAGGCGACCGCATTGACCGCCCAGAATTTGTATTTCAGTGAGATGTTGCTAAGCCAGGCACCCATGGAAGGTCTTCTCTGATAGCGGAAACAGTTTTGGCAAGGTGCCATTATTGTGCCGCTACTCAAGGCCTGGGGTGTTGATATGGGTCAACAGACAACGTCTATCCCCTGTGGGAGCGGGCTTGCTCGCGAATGCGGTGGATCAGTTCATACATGTGCG
>NZ_JBCNTJ010000031.1:0-3421 GCF_039581215.1 Pseudomonas halotolerans | reverse complement strand
GTGATGCTTTGACCGTTCGACAGGGTGATCACCAGCGGGGCGCCGGTTACCGGTGCGTTGACCGAAGCGGTGTAAACCACGGTACCGCCTTCGGCCACATTTGCGGTGGCAGTGAGCGAAACGGTGCTGGTGTCGATGGTGTCGGTCACGTCGGTGACTGCTGGTGTAGTGCTCGGTACCAGGTTTTCGAAGTTACCGCCGGTGGCGGTATCAATGCTGACTTCAACCTTGCCGGCGTCTTTGTAGACGTCATCGGTCGGTGCATCGACAGTCACCGTGCCGGTGGTTTGCCCGGCAGCGATATTGATTACAGCGCCGTTGCTCAGGGTCACGGTGACTGGCGAGCCAGCGGCGTTGGTCAGGGTAGCGGTGTAAACGATCGAACCGCCCTCAGCAACAGTATCGGTCGCACTCAAAGTGAGACCGGTAGTGTCTTGGGTATCCGTAACGGTGGTGTCAGCCGGAGTAGCATCGATGTCCAGTTTTTCGTAGTTACCGCCCTGGGCGTCGTCGATCTTCACGCTCAGCGAATCACCACCTGACAACGCGTCGTTCTGCGTAACGAAGTTCACCGAGCCGGAGCTGGAGCCGACGGGGATGGTAATGCTCTGGCCGTTCGACAGGGTGATCACCAGCGGAGCGCCGGTGACTGGAGCGTTGACCGACGCGGTGTAAACAACAGTACCGCCTTCAGCCACATTCGCGGTCGCGGTGAGCGAAACGGTGCTGGTGTCGATGGTATCGGTGACATCAGTCACTGCTGGCGTGGTGCTCGGTACGAGGTTTTCGAAGTTACCGCCGGTGGCGGTATCAATGCTGACTTCAACTTTGCCGGCGTCTTTGTAGACGTCGTCTTTTGGCGCATCGACGGTCACAGTGCCGGTGGTTTGCCCGGCAGCGATGTTGATCACCGCGCCGTTACTCAAGGTTACCGTCACTGGAGTGCCAGCGGCGTTGGTCAGAGTTGCGGTGTAAACAATTGAACCGCCTTCGGCGACAGTGTCCGTTGCCGAGAGCGTCAGGCCAGTGGTGTCCTGCACATCGGTAACGGTGGTGTCCGCTGGAGTGGCATCGATGTCCAGCTTTTCGTAGTTACCGCCCTGGGCATCGTCAATCTTGACACTCAGGTTGTCGCCGCCGGCGAGGGCGTCGTTCTGGGTGACGAAGTTGACCGAACCGCTGCTGGAACCAACCGGGATGGTGATGCTTTGACCGTTCGACAGGGTGACGACCAGCGGAGCACCGGTCACCGGTGCGTTGACCGACGCGGTGTAAACAACGGTGCCACCCTCAGAAACGGAGGATGTCGCGGTCAGGCTGACGGTCGACGTGTCGATGGTATCGGTGACATCAGTCACCGCTGGCGTGGTGCTCGGCACCAGGTTTTCGAAGTTGCCACCGGTGGCGTTATCGATGCTGACTTCGACTTTTCCGGCGTCTTTGTAGACGTCGTCGGTCGGCGCATCGACAGTGACGGTGCCGGTGGTTTGCCCGGCGGCGATGTTGATTACAGCGCCGTTGCTCAGGGTCACGGTCACTGGCGAGCCAGCGGCGTTGGTCAATGTCGCGGTGTAAATGATCGAACCGCCTTCGGCAACGGTGTCAGTGGCCGAGAGCGTCAGGCCAGTGGTGTCCTGCACGTCAGTAACGATGGTGTCCGCCGGTGTGGTGTCGATGTCCAGTTTTTCGTAGTTACCGCCCTGGGCATCGTCGATCTTAACGCTCAGGTTGTCGCCGCCGGCGAGGGCGTCGTTTTGGGTAACGAAGTTCACCGAACCGGAACTGGAGCCGACCGGGATGGTGATGCTTTGACCGTTCGACAGGGTGACGACCAGCGGAGCACCGGTCACCGGTGCGTTGACCGACGCGGTGTAAACAACGGTGCCACCCTCAGAAACGGAGGATGTCGCGGTCAGGCTGACGGTCGACGTGTCGATGGTGTCGGTGACATCAGTCACTGCTGGCGTGGTGCTCGGCACCAGGTTTTCGAAGTTGCCGCCGGTGGCGTTGTCGATGCTGACTTCGACTTTGCCGGCGTCTTTGTAGACGTCATCTTTTGGCGCGTCGACGGTGACAGTGCCAGTGGTGGCGCCGGCAGCGATGTTGATTACGGCACCGTTGCTCAGGGTCACGGTGACCGGGGTGCCGGCGGCATTGGTCAATGTCGCGGTGTAAACAATCGAACCGCCTTCTGCAACAGTGTCCGTTGCCGAGAGCGTCAGGCCAGTGGTGTCCTGTACGTCAGTAACGATGGTGTCTGCCGGCGTGGCGTCGATGTCCAGTTTTTCGTAGTTACCGCCCTGAGCGTCGTCGATCTTAACGCTCAGGTTATCGCCGCCGGCGAGGGCGTCGTTCTGGGTGACGAAGTTGACCGAACCGGAGCTGGAGCCGACCGGGATGGTGATGCTTTGACCGTTCGACAGGGTGATTACCAGCGGGGCGCCGGTTACCGGTGCGTTGACCGAAGCGGTGTAAACGACGGTGCCGCCTTCGGCCACATTCGCGGTCGCGGTGAGCGAAACCGTGCTGGTATCGATGGTGTCGGTGACATCGGTTACTGCTGGCGTAGTGCTCGGCACCAGGTTTTCGAAGTTACCACCGGTGGCGTTGTCGATGCTGACTTCGACTTTTCCGGCATCTTTATAGACGTCGTCTTTTGGCGCGTCGACGGTCACCGTGCCGGTGGTTTGCCCAGCGGCGATGTTGATCACAGCGCCGTTGCTCAGGGTCACGGTGACTGGAGTGCCGGCTGCGTTGGTCAATGTCGCGGTGTAAACGATCGAACCGCCTTCGGCAACGGTGTCAGTGGCCGAGAGCGTCAGGCCAGTCGTGTCCTGCACGTCGGTAACGGTGGTGTCAGCCGGAGTGGCATCGATGTCCAGTTTTTCGTAGTTACCGCCCTGGGCGTCATCAATCTTGACGCTCAGCGAATCGCCGCCAGCAAGGGCGTCGTTCTGGGTAACGAAGTTGACCGAACCGCTGCTGGAACCCACTGGAATGGTGATGCTTTGACCGTTCGACAGGGTGACGACCAGCGGAGCACCGGTGACTGGAGCGTTGACCGAAGCGGTGTAAACGACGGTGCCGCCTTCAGAAACGGAGGAAGTCGCAGTCAGGCTGACCGTCGAAGTATCGATGGTGTCGGTGACATCAGTCACCGCTGGCGTGGTGCTCGGGACGAGGTTCTCGAAGTTACCACCGGTGGCGTTGTCGATGCTGACTTCGACTTTTCCGGCGTCTTTGTAGACGTCATCTTTTGGCGCATCGACGGTCACGGTACCGGTGGTGGCACCGGCTGCGATGTTGATCACTGCGCCATTGCTCAAGGTTACCGTCACTGGGGTGCCAGCGGCGTTGGTCAGGGTTGCCGTGTAAACAATCGAGCCGCCTTCGGCAACGGTGTCAGTGGCCGAGAGCGTCA